>NZ_CP085872.1:0-1811 GCF_020810675.1 Pasteurella canis | reverse complement strand
TTAAGCCTCCTTAACAGGTTTTAATGTTAGTACGCTTTAAATACTGCAATATTTAAAGCGTACGCCTCAATCTAGCGACAATATGAAATCACGCCATTTATAAGCCCAATTTGAGCCTAATTCTTTTGCAAGACCGTCCATTGTTGGAATACAGCCCCTTGTTTTCATCATTAAAAAAGCAAATTTTTCGCACTTTTGCCGCCACTGGCGAGAACCGTCAGATAAAAACATAAAACGAGTATTGGCAACTTTGGCATTTTTAGCCCCTCTAGAATACTCAACAAGCCTTACACCTTTATCCTCATCCAATCTAGCCTCTACATGCTTTCCTATGTACTTTCCAACATAATTTGCGATACCCTCGCTTGTTGATCTTATCGGGAGTAATTCTGTGCGACCAAAGCCATAATTTTTGGCATTTTTACGCCAAAAAGCCCACTCATCACGCAATGCTTTATTTGCTGAACGGTAATCGGAATTTTGAATAGCCTCGAAATCAAAACCAGTTCTAATATCAGAATCTAGAGCAACAAGTAAGTGATAATGAATACGACCTTTTTTAGTTCTCTCCATAACTTTTACATAAGCTTTATAACGAACATTAAGAACATGAGTTCTTAAGCTATGGAAACGCTTTGATCCCTCTTTGAAGTAAGTTACGTTGTCAGCAAAAGTTAAAGTTAAAAAACCTAGGTTATTTAAACCAAAAACATCAACAAAATTTTGTACATTTAAACCTAAAGCAAATGCAGATTTTTTATGAGAAGTGGAAAGCCGAGAAGACGCATAGGATAAGGCTTCAAGTTGATTTTTTAAATCATTTTCGGTGCAATTGTTACTATATAGACAAGGAAAGGCGGACTCATTAGAATCCGTTTTGCAATTTTCTAAAATCTGGGTCATAATAATCACCGCCTAAAAGGCAATTTAAGAAAGAATACACCCTTATTCCAAAAAGTTTGGCGACAGATGGAGTAAGGGTTTTTTCTTGGGTTAGCATTACTTAAAATCCTTTGTAAGATTTTCAAATATATAATTAAGTGCTTTTTTATCATCACTATCAAATTTATTTTTAAAAATTTCCTTTTCTTCTTGTGCTTGTTTCAACAAAACGGTCATATTTTTAAATAAAGAAAAAACATTAGCATCTCTTAAAAAATCTACCAGATAACGAGCAACCGCCTTATTTTCAATATTTGATAACTCGACAATGGCATTGTATTCGCTTTCGTCTAAAGTTAGGCGAATTGTTTTGGTAGGTTCGGTTTTTTTTCTATAAGCCATTTTTATGCCTCAAGGTGCTTTAATTGTACAAAATATACAGTTGAAAAATAAAAAAATCAAGCGAACGAAAATAAGGGAATTGTTCTGCAGGGTGTGAGTCATTGCCATTTTTCCAAAGAAAATCGAACGCACAAAAAAGCCAGTGATTTTTTAAAAATCGGCAAGGTTATCCCAAGGGGCACGCCCCTTGACCCCACAATAAAAAACCCAGAATTAACTGGGTTTGAATGGTAAAGGAAATATATCAAATTAAAAAAAACTAAATCAAGCCCGGCGCGCATTAAATACCCCCTCCCGTCCTCATTTCTTGCGGGCGGTCGGGTCCCCATTTACTGCGCTAGGCTTGAAATAAGTTCATTTCTAATACTGTTTATATCAGAATCTATCTTTTCAAGAATCATCTTAAAAGCAATCATTAAATCATCATAATCCGTACCCTCTGGTATCAGATTTTGAAACCCGATCACCCCATCATTGATATATTGAAGTTTAATCACAGCATTAGTGATAATATCATTTTTAGACAT